>NZ_JARYHO010000002.1:0-11718 GCF_029894105.1 Bacillus aerius | reverse complement strand
TGCTGAAAAGTATGATGATTATATGTTTGTCGATCTTTTTAATGTGCTTCATGAGTTATATGTGACGGTTTCGCCTAGTGTTGAAGTCAATCAAAAATTCGATCAACTTTTATATAGTCGTGGTTATCCTTATTTAGAAGACCTAGCTTTAGAGGCTGGAAGATTTTATAATGACATAGAACGATTGGATGATTCTGTATTTTTTTACAAGAAGATGATCCAAGTTCAGAAACTGATTCAAAGGGGCGATTTTGAATATGACGTTTAAAAAAATTATGGCTGCCGTTTTGATTTTAGCTGTGGCTGTTGCGCCAGTTTATGGTTTAGCGACGCAAGATAACAGCGTTTCTGTTGCTTCAAGGAATGCAACATGATGTATCGTATTCGATTTGTAACATGAAAATCGACAGACCTTTAGGGTCTGTTTTTTTTGTTGCTAAAAATCAAAAAAAAATCTCCCCCTGCGGGGAAATTTGGTTTAGTCTTTGGTCTTTTAGGTTTTGAGGTTTTGGTTTTTAAAAAGATGGCGTTTCGCCAGATTTTTGGGCGATTTTGACGGAGTCAGAATCGTGTCTTTTCTTATCTTGATACATATAGAAACACTGTCATTTTGAAAAAACAGAATGAATCCAGTGACATCAATGGTTTAAAGGCATTTTGACAGGTAAAAACTCCATCTGCTATTATTAAGTCACCACAACAAAAATAATAGAGTGCTAGAGGACTAGCTTCAGAAGGAGTTTTTATTTTGACATATTCATCTGAATCGAATTATAGCATCCTTCAGGACAAAACCGCAACAGGTAAAAAGCGGGATTGGAAAGGAAAAAAGATGCGATCTTCACTAATGTCATCTCATTATGAAGGGCTTGAAAAGCGTATCGGTGCGCCTTACTACGGAAAAAAGGCAGAGAAGATATCTAATTGTGCCGAATGTCTTGCGTTTAAAAGAGAAAAAGAAACAGGCAGACTTAAATTATATCAAGCTTATTTTTGTAAAGTGAGGTTGTGCTCTATGTGTGCATGGCGAAGGTCTTTAAAAATTGCTTATCACAATAAGTTGATTGTGGAAGAAGCAAACAGGCAATATAAGCCTGCATGGATATTCCTCACGTTAACAGTTAAAAATGTTGAAGGGGATCAATTGAAACAAACAATTACAGATATGATGCAAGGTTATAGAAAGCTGTTTCAATATAAAAAAGTGAAAACTGGGACACTTGGTTTTTTTAGAGCTTTAGAGATAACAAAAAATCATAAAGAAAATACATATCACCCACATTTTCATGTGCTTATTCCTGTAAAGAGAAATTACTTTGGTAAAAGTTATATTAAGCAAACAGAGTGGACAAGTTTTTGGAAGAAGGCAATGAAATTGGATTACACACCGATTGTGCATGTGCAGCGGGTCAAAGGAAAAAAGGGGATCGATGCGGAAGCGATTGAAAAAGAAGTGCGCGAAGCAATAGAAGAACAAAAAGCGATTCTTGAAATTTCAAAGTATCCAGTCAAGGATACGGATGTGATACGTGGGAATGAAGTGACTGAGGAGAATTTGGATACGGTCTATTACTTGGATGATGCATTAAGTGCAAGGCGTTTGATCGGTTATGGCGGGATCTTGAAAGAGATTCATAAGGAATTGAATTTGACCGATGCTGAAGACGGAGATCTTGTTAGGATTGAGGAAGATGATGATGAGGTGGCTAATGAGACATTTGAGGTCATGGCTCATTGGCATGTTGGCATAAAGAATTACATAATCAAGTAGAAAAGCAGGCTAGAAGATAGCCTGCTTTTTTATGTTGTTTTATATTATTTTTTTGCTACACAAGAAACAGTTCCCATAGGCATATATATTGATCCTATGAATTCACCTTTAAGATAAACTCCTTTTTTATATTTATTGCAAAGATTAAGACCACCTATGCCTAGAGAAGCAACTGCTAAAATTAACATAGTTAAAGCAGTTGGTGATAATCCTAGTTTCATTTTAATTAGGGCTGTAGCTACTCCAACAATTCCGCCACTAAAACCTGAAACATCGTTTATTCTTTGTATTTGTTTTTGAGAAATGTAAATACCACTTGCTTTTTTAGCTAGAGTTGAGATTTCTCCGTTATCTATGATTCTTGAGTTTAATGAATCGCTTTTTTGGTTTTCAGGATTTTCAAGATAGGACTTATAATCTTGATATACTTTTTTTTCTTCAGTTGTAAGAGATTCGATTTTTTTGTTGTTATTATTTTTTAAGTCTTGAAAATCAATCCCTTTAGAAACCATTTTTTCTAGTGTAACTATTAATTTATTAAATTCTTTTTCGAATGTAACAACATCTGTTTGTGTTTTGTTTGATACTTGTGCTTGTGCGTTGATAGGCGAAATTGTTAAAGATAATGTTGAGCATAGGAACACTAAAGTTAAAAATAAAATTCCGTACTTTTTCATAATATACACTCCGATCCTTTTAATAATTTTATTTTATATTTCGATGGTTCTTATCATTTTTCATGTTTTTTTGTTTTATTGAATAAGAAGTCACTCATGAAAAATATGATTAAACCAACCATCAAGATCATAAAATATAAATTAAATCCTGTTTCCTTAAAAAATGAATATAAAGAACTTATAGATAATGCGATTAGATAGAATACAAGTGCTACTCTTGCTGCTTTATCTGTGTTCTTTTTCTCTTCTTTTGTCATTTTTTTAAAAAACAATTTCATTACCTCCATAATAATTACACAATAGTTAATTTATAGAAACCGTTATTTTGTATATTTAAGGTTATTTTAAAGAAAACGATTTTTTAAAATTACTTTATACTGTTTTGACGAATATCGTTAGATTCTATCATACGCAAAAGCAGTGTATAAGTGGACTATTGTCATGGGTGTCCTATTTCCAAAATTGCCACCACTTTTTTTGTTGAGCAGCAGCAATCATTTTTTTTGCTTCAATGGATTCTTTCAAAGCGAGCATGAGATTTTCATCTCGCTTTTTTTGTTGTTCTTCAAATTGTTCGAGTCGTTTTAGGATGGCCTGATTGAATTCCTCTTGTCTTTGAATGAGATCGGCGACATTGACATCTTGTAGCGGTGTAGCGGTATCCGATATGGACAAGTTTGACCGATACAAGGTCGCTACAAGTTTGGCTACTTCTTCTAGTGATTTACCACTCAATTTAGAGTGTGTGTATATATACTCCATAGCGGATAAATCGGACTCATTATACTGACGCCATCCCTTAGTGTCTCTGGCGAAGTTATAGCCGTTTTTCTCAAGCATGGCGGCGTATTTGCGTATCGTGACGCTGGAGACATTGAGCTTGTTTGCAATGTCTTGTGAAGAAAGGTAGGTTTCGGGTTTCATAGCGGGTTCACCTCTTTATGATTCATTCGCTACGGTATACGCTACGCCCTTCTAGATCAAAAGGCAAAATGTTTTTGTTTTGCGTAGCGGGTTGAAAGAGAAAAAATTTGATAAGTGTCGCTGGAGACATTTCGGAAAAGGCGAAAAGAGCATAAGGGAAAACTGCAACCATTTCATGCTTGAAATCACAGGGTGATTTGTTTCGTGGCGGTTGCAATTTTTGAAAAGAATGTGCCTAAAAATGAAAAACTGACACACCTTTTTTTAGGAGAAAAATGCGGTGATGTGTCAGAAACGGCAAAACTGTCACACCATAAAAAGGAAAAACGAGAAGAGCATAAGGGGTTTTTGTCCCCACTTATGGTGTGGAACTAGGCAAAGCCTAGCAAAAAAATGACCCCAAAGAAGTGGTGTAAATCACTCCTGCAGCAGTGGCGATTTTTGAGGTAATCACTTTCCCATCACTACTGAAAAACGAGCCGATCACTGTCGGATCAGTGATGAAAAATGATCGGCCAGTTGCCGACCACTTGTCAAAGTGCCCAGTTATACGCACCAAAAAATGTGCGTGTTTTTAGAAAAGCCAACGGGGGTTTTTCACGAAAGTTTGGTAACGTTTTGTGTTCGAAAAGGAGCGCACCTGCACACAAAGAAAGGGAGCGTTTGCAAAAAAATCAGTAGCAACAAGGGTTCAAAAGCTTTGAATTAAGTTTCGTGTTTGTTTTGTGTTGTTTCGGAAAAGTGTGCACTCAAAAGGAGCGTTACTGTTTAAAAAATGGAGTGAAAAACATGTGGCATGAGTCAACGGTAAGCGGAACGAAAGTGAGCATTAAGGAGTTGACTCATTCACCACATCCAAAGCCTATTGATTCAAACAAACCCCGTTTGTTTGCGCCAGCCGAAGGGGCATCCCCCGAAGATCGGGGGTAGGGGGTTTGAACATTTGCGATCCAACGGGCTGACCGTTGGCGGGTTTGGGCAGAGCCCATAAAGAGTCACTGGAGAACCAGTGCCCACTTATGCACCTGAAAAGTTGCACGTGTATTTTCTCTCCGTTCAAAGCAGAATGCCAGGCATTGTACCGTTGGGAAATTGATGAAAAAATTTGGTGGAAATGATAGAATAAGAGAAAGTTTTATTCATCTGATTGTTTGGCGAAGGTGCGAAGCGAAAAGGCGGCGGTAGTCGCCTGAGTGGCAACGAAAAGCGTAGCACCGAGAGCCAAACGAGAACCCCCCCATGCTAACAGGGGGGTAGTAATGGATGAGAAAACTGTTGGAAACCAATCATATCAAGGGATTGAGCCGTTTTCGTTTTGAAACGGTTTTTAATTAGATGATAAGATGCATGATTAAATACATAAAAATACCGAGGCTGTAATTCTAAAATGCCTCTGAGAGCGTTCAGATTCGATTCTGAGCGCTTTTATTTTTGTTCAGGTAATTGAAGTAGGGGGATGAGCCAAAAACGTTTATAAGGGACTTAAATGCGTTTTTCGTTTAGTCTGCTGAATTCATTTTAAAAAACGTTTGCGAGATACCAAAAATTTTCAAAAATGGAAACGCAAGCAAGTTATAGCCGTATTTCATGTGCTAGGATTTAACATAAAAAAGCGATGTATCGGGGGATTGATGGTATGGGAACTATTGCAGCGCCTGTGGTTGGTCAGAAGATTAATGAGTGGTATCGACATATCAAAAGGTTGAATGTGACAGATGCAGAGATTCTCCGTAACGAAGTTAAGAATGAACTGGATTTGATGGAGGAAGACGAACAGGTTGTTCTTTATTTTCAGCTAATGGAATTTCGCCATGAACAGATGCTTGAATACGTAAATCCATCAAAAAATACTGTCAACAAAGCTGATTATTTGAGAGCTGTCGAAGGTGAAGGGAAAAGGCTTACTGGTATTATGGAGTACTACTTCAATTTTTTCAGAGGGATGTATGAGTTTTCTAAAGGGGAGTACATAAAAGCTATTACATTTTATCGCTATGCCGAAAGAAAACTTGATAAAGTAGCTGATGAATTGGAGCGTGCGGAGTTCTTTTTCAAAATGGCAGAAATCTTTTATCACATGAAGCAAACACATCTATCTATGTATTATGTTGAACAGGCGTATCATGCTTATAAGGCAAACAGTATATATCAAGTTAGGTTAATCCAGTGTAGATTCGTGATTGCGGGAAATTATGACGATCTGGTCAGTTATGAGAAGGCACTTCCCCATTTGAAATTAGCTTTACAGGAATCTATTGCACTTGGCCATGATTACATTACGACTAAGGGTTTGTTGAATTTAGGAAACTGTTTTAATAAACAAGATGATGTTGCGAAAGCAACAGTATATTACCAACGTGCATTAGAGTTAGGCGAGAAGATCGGTGCTAAAGAGGTTGTACAAGCTTGTTATGATTTAGCCATCATTTTCTTTAAGCAGGGACGAAAAGAAGAAGCTCTTGATTATTGTGTGAAAGGAAAAAGCTATGCTGAAAAGTATGATGATTATATGTTTGTCGATCTTTTTAATGTGCTTCATGAGTTATATGTGACGGTTTCGCCTAGTGTTGAAGTCAATCAAAAATTCGATCAACTTTTATATAGTCGTGGTTATCCTTATTTAGAAGACCTAGCTTTAGAGGCTGGAAGATTTTATAATGACATAGAACGATTGGATGATTCTGTATTTTTTTACAAGAAGATGATCCAAGTTCAGAAACTGATTCAAAGGGGCGATTTTGAATATGACGTTTAAAAAAATTATGGCTGCCGTTTTGATTTTAGCTGTGGCTGTTGCGCCAGTTTATGGTTTAGCGACGCAAGATAACAGCGTTTCTGTTGCTTCAAGGAATGCAACATGATGTATCGTATTCGATTTGTAACATGAAAATCGACAGACCTTTAGGGTCTGTTTTTTTTGTTGCTAAAAATCAAAAAAAAATCTCCCCCTGCGGGGAAATTTGGTTTAGTCTTTGGTCTTTTAGGTTTTGAGGTTTTGGTTTTTAAAAAGATGGCGTTTCGCCAGATTTTTGGGCGATTTTGACGGAGTCAGAATCGTGTCTTTTCTTATCTTGATACATATAGAAACACTGTCATTTTGAAAAAACAGAATGAATCCAGTGACATCAATGGTTTAAAGGCATTTTGACAGGTAAAAACTCCATCTGCTATTATTAAGTCACCACAACAAAAATAATAGAGTGCTAGAGGACTAGCTTCAGAAGGAGTTTTTATTTTGACATATTCATCTGAATCGAATTATAGCATCCTTCAGGACAAAACCGCAACAGGTAAAAAGCGGGATTGGAAAGGAAAAAAGATGCGATCTTCACTAATGTCATCTCATTATGAAGGGCTTGAAAAGCGTATCGGTGCGCCTTACTACGGAAAAAAGGCAGAGAAGATATCTAATTGTGCCGAATGTCTTGCGTTTAAAAGAGAAAAAGAAACAGGCAGACTTAAATTATATCAAGCTTATTTTTGTAAAGTGAGGTTGTGCTCTATGTGTGCATGGCGAAGGTCTTTAAAAATTGCTTATCACAATAAGTTGATTGTGGAAGAAGCAAACAGGCAATATAAGCCTGCATGGATATTCCTCACGTTAACAGTTAAAAATGTTGAAGGGGATCAATTGAAACAAACAATTACAGATATGATGCAAGGTTATAGAAAGCTGTTTCAATATAAAAAAGTGAAAACTGGGACACTTGGTTTTTTTAGAGCTTTAGAGATAACAAAAAATCATAAAGAAAATACATATCACCCACATTTTCATGTGCTTATTCCTGTAAAGAGAAATTACTTTGGTAAAAGTTATATTAAGCAAACAGAGTGGACAAGTTTTTGGAAGAAGGCAATGAAATTGGATTACACACCGATTGTGCATGTGCAGCGGGTCAAAGGAAAAAAGGGGATCGATGCGGAAGCGATTGAAAAAGAAGTGCGCGAAGCAATAGAAGAACAAAAAGCGATTCTTGAAATTTCAAAGTATCCAGTCAAGGATACGGATGTGATACGTGGGAATGAAGTGACTGAGGAGAATTTGGATACGGTCTATTACTTGGATGATGCATTAAGTGCAAGGCGTTTGATCGGTTATGGCGGGATCTTGAAAGAGATTCATAAGGAATTGAATTTGACCGATGCTGAAGACGGAGATCTTGTTAGGATTGAGGAAGATGATGATGAGGTGGCTAATGAGACATTTGAGGTCATGGCTCATTGGCATGTTGGCATAAAGAATTACATAATCAAGTAGAAAAGCAGGCTAGAAGATAGCCTGCTTTTTTATGTTGTTTTATATTATTTTTTTGCTACACAAGAAACAGTTCCCATAGGCATATATATTGATCCTATGAATTCACCTTTAAGATAAACTCCTTTTTTATATTTATTGCAAAGATTAAGACCACCTATGCCTAGAGAAGCAACTGCTAAAATTAACATAGTTAAAGCAGTTGGTGATAATCCTAGTTTCATTTTAATTAGGGCTGTAGCTACTCCAACAATTCCGCCACTAAAACCTGAAACATCGTTTATTCTTTGTATTTGTTTTTGAGAAATGTAAATACCACTTGCTTTTTTAGCTAGAGTTGAGATTTCTCCGTTATCTATGATTCTTGAGTTTAATGAATCGCTTTTTTGGTTTTCAGGATTTTCAAGATAGGACTTATAATCTTGATATACTTTTTTTTCTTCAGTTGTAAGAGATTCGATTTTTTTGTTGTTATTATTTTTTAAGTCTTGAAAATCAATCCCTTTAGAAACCATTTTTTCTAGTGTAACTATTAATTTATTAAATTCTTTTTCGAATGTAACAACATCTGTTTGTGTTTTGTTTGATACTTGTGCTTGTGCGTTGATAGGCGAAATTGTTAAAGATAATGTTGAGCATAGGAACACTAAAGTTAAAAATAAAATTCCGTACTTTTTCATAATATACACTCCGATCCTTTTAATAATTTTATTTTATATTTCGATGGTTCTTATCATTTTTCATGTTTTTTTGTTTTATTGAATAAGAAGTCACTCATGAAAAATATGATTAAACCAACCATCAAGATCATAAAATATAAATTAAATCCTGTTTCCTTAAAAAATGAATATAAAGAACTTATAGATAATGCGATTAGATAGAATACAAGTGCTACTCTTGCTGCTTTATCTGTGTTCTTTTTCTCTTCTTTTGTCATTTTTTTAAAAAACAATTTCATTACCTCCATAATAATTACACAATAGTTAATTTATAGAAACCGTTATTTTGTATATTTAAGGTTATTTTAAAGAAAACGATTTTTTAAAATTACTTTATACTGTTTTGACGAATATCGTTAGATTCTATCATACGCAAAAGCAGTGTATAAGTGGACTATTGTCATGGGTGTCCTATTTCCAAAATTGCCACCACTTTTTTTGTTGAGCAGCAGCAATCATTTTTTTTGCTTCAATGGATTCTTTCAAAGCGAGCATGAGATTTTCATCTCGCTTTTTTTGTTGTTCTTCAAATTGTTCGAGTCGTTTTAGGATGGCCTGATTGAATTCCTCTTGTCTTTGAATGAGATCGGCGACATTGACATCTTGTAGCGGTGTAGCGGTATCCGATATGGACAAGTTTGACCGATACAAGGTCGCTACAAGTTTGGCTACTTCTTCTAGTGATTTACCACTCAATTTAGAGTGTGTGTATATATACTCCATAGCGGATAAATCGGACTCATTATACTGACGCCATCCCTTAGTGTCTCTGGCGAAGTTATAGCCGTTTTTCTCAAGCATGGCGGCGTATTTGCGTATCGTGACGCTGGAGACATTGAGCTTGTTTGCAATGTCTTGTGAAGAAAGGTAGGTTTCGGGTTTCATAGCGGGTTCACCTCTTTATGATTCATTCGCTACGGTATACGCTACGCCCTTCTAGATCAAAAGGCAAAATGTTTTTGTTTTGCGTAGCGGGTTGAAAGAGAAAAAATTTGATAAGTGTCGCTGGAGACATTTCGGAAAAGGCGAAAAGAGCATAAGGGAAAACTGCAACCATTTCATGCTTGAAATCACAGGGTGATTTGTTTCGTGGCGGTTGCAATTTTTGAAAAGAATGTGCCTAAAAATGAAAAACTGACACACCTTTTTTTAGGAGAAAAATGCGGTGATGTGTCAGAAACGGCAAAACTGTCACACCATAAAAAGGAAAAACGAGAAGAGCATAAGGGGTTTTTGTCCCCACTTATGGTGTGGAACTAGGCAAAGCCTAGCAAAAAAATGACCCCAAAGAAGTGGTGTAAATCACTCCTGCAGCAGTGGCGATTTTTGAGGTAATCACTTTCCCATCACTACTGAAAAACGAGCCGATCACTGTCGGATCAGTGATGAAAAATGATCGGCCAGTTGCCGACCACTTGTCAAAGTGCCCAGTTATACGCACCAAAAAATGTGCGTGTTTTTAGAAAAGCCAACGGGGGTTTTTCACGAAAGTTTGGTAACGTTTTGTGTTCGAAAAGGAGCGCACCTGCACACAAAGAAAGGGAGCGTTTGCAAAAAAATCAGTAGCAACAAGGGTTCAAAAGCTTTGAATTAAGTTTCGTGTTTGTTTTGTGTTGTTTCGGAAAAGTGTGCACTCAAAAGGAGCGTTACTGTTTAAAAAATGGAGTGAAAAACATGTGGCATGAGTCAACGGTAAGCGGAACGAAAGTGAGCATTAAGGAGTTGACTCATTCACCACATCCAAAGCCTATTGATTCAAACAAACCCCGTTTGTTTGCGCCAGCCGAAGGGGCATCCCCCGAAGATCGGGGGTAGGGGGTTTGAACATTTGCGATCCAACGGGCTGACCGTTGGCGGGTTTGGGCAGAGCCCATAAAGAGTCACTGGAGAACCAGTGCCCACTTATGCACCTGAAAAGTTGCACGTGTATTTTCTCTCCGTTCAAAGCAGAATGCCAGGCATTGTACCGTTGGGAAATTGATGAAAAAATTTGGTGGAAATGATAGAATAAGAGAAAGTTTTATTCATCTGATTGTTTGGCGAAGGTGCGAAGCGAAAAGGCGGCGGTAGTCGCCTGAGTGGCAACGAAAAGCGTAGCACCGAGAGCCAAACGAGAACCCCCCCATGCTAACAGGGGGGTAGTAATGGATGAGAAAACTGTTGGAAACCAATCATATCAAGGGATTGAGCCGTTTTCGTTTTGAAACGGTTTTTAATTAGATGATAAGATGCATGATTAAATACATAAAAATACCGAGGCTGTAATTCTAAAATGCCTCTGAGAGCGTTCAGATTCGATTCTGAGCGCTTTTATTTTTGTTCAGGTAATTGAAGTAGGGGGATGAGCCAAAAACGTTTATAAGGGACTTAAATGCGTTTTTCGTTTAGTCTGCTGAATTCATTTTAAAAAACGTTTGCGAGATACCAAAAATTTTCAAAAATGGAAACGCAAGCAAGTTATAGCCGTATTTCATGTGCTAGGATTTAACATAAAAAAGCGATGTATCGGGGGATTGATGGTATGGGAACTATTGCAGCGCCTGTGGTTGGTCAGAAGATTAATGAGTGGTATCGACATATCAAAAGGTTGAATGTGACAGATGCAGAGATTCTCCGTAACGAAGTTAAGAATGAACTGGATTTGATGGAGGAAGACGAACAGGTTGTTCTTTATTTTCAGCTAATGGAATTTCGCCATGAACAGATGCTTGAATACGTAAATCCATCAAAAAATACTGTCAACAAAGCTGATTATTTGAGAGCTGTCGAAGGTGAAGGGAAAAGGCTTACTGGTATTATGGAGTACTACTTCAATTTTTTCAGAGGGATGTATGAGTTTTCTAAAGGGGAGTACATAAAAGCTATTACATTTTATCGCTATGCCGAAAGAAAACTTGATAAAGTAGCTGATGAATTGGAGCGTGCGGAGTTCTTTTTCAAAATGGCAGAAATCTTTTATCACATGAAGCAAACACATCTATCTATGTATTATGTTGAACAGGCGTATCATGCTTATAAGGCAAACAGTATATATCAAGTTAGGTTAATCCAGTGTAGATTCGTGATTGCGGGAAATTATGACGATCTGGTCAGTTATGAGAAGGCACTTCCCCATTTGAAATTAGCTTTACAGGAATCTATTGCACTTGGCCATGATTACATTACGACTAAGGGTTTGTTGAATTTAGGAAACTGTTTTAATAAACAAGATGATGTTGCGAAAGCAACAGTATATTACCAACGTGCATTAGAGTTAGGCGAGAAGATCGGTGCTAAAGAGGTTGTACAAGCTTGTTATGATTTAGCCATCATTTTCTTTAAGCAGGGACGAAAAGAAGAAGCTCTTGATTATTGTGTGAAAGGAAAAAGCTA